>NZ_CP059209.1:357500-358757 GCF_014252075.1 Blattabacterium cuenoti | reverse complement strand
CTCAGCTGGCTAGAGCGCCTGCTTTGCAAGCAGGAGGTCATCGGTTCGACTCCGATATTCTCCATTCATTATTTTCATTATTATTGATATTGAGTTCTTTGACATAACATACAAACAAAATTAAATATAGGTTCACTTTAAAGTAAGTGTTAAGAAAAAAAAAAGCTAAGTAAGGGCGTATGGTGGATGCCTTGGCTCTGAGAGGCGAAGAAGGACGTGATAAGCTGCGATAAGCTGCGGGAATTGGCACATACAAATTGATCCGCAGATATCCGAATGGGGAAACCTATCATATTTCTATATGATATTACTTAAACAGTAATGCAAACCTAGAGAACTGAAACATCTAAGTATCTAGAGGAAAAGAAAACAAAAGTGATTCCGTTAGTAGTGGCGAGCGAAATCGGAAGAGCCCAAACCATTGAAGTTTTATCTTCAGTGGGGTTGTAGGTCTATAACTAAGGTAGATGTTTTATATAGTAGAATGGTTTGGAAAAACCAATCATAGAAGGTGATAATCCTGTATACGAAATATAAAAAATCACCTATTAGTAACCTGATTAGGACGGGACACGGGAAATCTTGTCTGAATCTACCGGGACCATCCGGTAAGGCTAAATACTACTCAGAGACCGATAGCGAACTAGTACCGTGAGGGAAAGGTGAAAAGTACTTCGAATAGAAGGGTGAAATAGATCCTGAAACCATACGCTTACAATCTGTCGTAGCCTTTTAGTGAGGTAACGACGTGCCTTTTGCATAATGAACCTACGAGTTAATTTTTCCGGCAAGGTTAAGTAGTTTAGCTATGGAGCCGTAGCGAAAGCGAGTCTGAATAGGGCGTTCAGTCGGAAGAATTAGACGCGAAACCGAGTGATCTACCCATGAGCAGGTTGAAGCTGTGGTAACACATAGTGGAGGACCGAACCGGTAGACGTTGAAAAGTCTTCGGATGACTTGTGGGTAGGGGTGAAAGGCCAATCAAACTCGGAGATAGCTCGTACTCCCCGAAATGCATTTAGGTGCAGCATCGTGTAAAGTAATACAGAGGTAGAGCTACTGATTGGATGAAGGGGTTTCATCACCTACTAATTCCTGACAAACTCCGAATGCTGTCATTATGTTTCACGGTAGTGAGGGCATGGGTGCTAAGGTCCATGTCCGAGAGGGGAACAACCCAGACCATCAGTTAAGGCCCCAAAGTATATGTTAAGTTGTAAAAACGAGGTTTAGTTACACAGACAGCTAGGATGTTAG